>NZ_JBIDFF010000001.1:197831-236612 GCF_046635645.1 Gilliamella sp. BG2 | reverse complement strand
GTTGTGCCATTGTTGGCTTAAGCCGTTGTGCTTACTATTATCAACCTAAGTTACAGGATGATTCGGTGATTGTTTCGATGTTGAATGCTATCACAGACCGGCATTTACGCTGGGGCTTTCCTAAATGCTTTAATCGTATCAAAAAGCTCGGCTATAAATGGAATCATAAACGGGTATATCGGGTGTATTGTGAATTAAAACTTAATCTCAGGATAAAGCGTAAACAGCGCATTCCTCCACGAAGTCCAGAAAGGCTATCAGCACCCAATAAACAAGGTGAATGTTGGTCAATGGATTTTATGAGTGACAGTAGTCGTAATCAATGCCGGTTTAGAACTTTCAATGTCATCGATGGCTTTAATCGTGAGGCGCTAGGCATTGATATTGCAGTAAGCTTACCGGCAGGGAGAGCTACCCGTTACTTAGATAAATTGGCTGAATATCATGGGTATCCATTAAAAATACGGGTCGATAATGGGCCAGAATTTACAGGAAAAACCTTTATAAACTGGGCTAAATTACATGATATAACCATTGATTATATCCAGCCCGGTAGTCCTTATCAAAATGGCTTTATTGAACGATTTAATCAGTACCTATCGTACTGAAGTACTCGATTTATATCTTTTTAACAACTTAGCACAAGCAAGGAGAATAACCGAAGAATGGTTAACGATTTATAACACCGAAAGACCGCATGAGGCATTAAATAACATGACACCGATTGAGTATAAAACACTAAAACAAGCAGCTTAATTTTCTACGTGAGTTGTGTACTAAGTTTGGGGTATTTACAGAGCCATCTAGGAACACCCATTCAAAATCCGCTAGTTGTGATAAATGTTTGAAAATATCAACTAATATTCCTTTTTTAGACCACAAATTAAATCGCCTATAGACGGTGCTCCATCCACCAAACTCTTCTGGCAAATCTCGCCAAGGAATACCGGTTCTCATTCGGAAAAGGATCCCTTCAAACGTCATCCGATGCTCGGATTTATTATAAACCCGGCCGGTATTTTTCATTATTTGTAGTAGCTTTTCCCACCGTTTATCTGTTAGCATTGTTCTTGGCATGATGAATCGAGTTATGGTTGTTTTTGACAGAATTATTATAACTCACATCATGCCGTCTAAAAAATAATCACGAAAGATCAACACGCCCTAGTAATTATATTATTTTATAGACGATAATATATTCGATGAATGTGCTATTTTACTATTACCATTTTAAATTTTCAGCCATCAAAATTAATTTATGAGGGGGGATGTGATATGCCATATAAAACACGTGAAGATTTACCTGATTCAGTACGCCATGTCTTGCCTGAACATGCGCAAGATATTTTTAAAGAAGCATTTAATAGTGCAATTAAGGAATATCAAGATCCGCATAAACGGCGTGATAACAGTGCACCAGAAACGATTGCTTTTAAAGTAGCTTGGGCTGCTGTCGAAAAGGTTTATCACAAAGGTGAAGATGGTAAATGGGTAGCTAAATAGATATTTAAATGGTTTAAGTTGAGCAACACAGCTTAATATTTTGAAAAATTTATTTTTTGTATATTTATTTAGGAGATATATATATGTATATTTGTACACTTACTTATGTGAAGCCCATTACCGAAGTAGAAAAATATTTGTCACAGCATATTGATTATCTTGAGGACTATTACCGATCGGGACATTTTATTGCATCAGGTCCAAAAGTCCCTCGTACAGGTGGTGTGATTATTTGTCGTGCTGAGAATAAAGAGCAAGCGCTAGCAATATTACAAAAAGATCCGTTTTATATTCATCATATTGCTCAATATGAGATTATCGAGTTTGTGCCATCAAAATATACTGATGGGTTTGAAGAATTTATTTAAAAGTTAACTTCAAATATTTAAAGTTTATTATTCATTTTTGTGATATTTATCACATTTCGGTAAATATCACAAAAAGCTGCACATTTCACTAATCACCTGTCCTCTCCAGATATACTTATATTTTTCCTGATCAATACGGAAAAAGTTGGTTAGTAATTCTATTTTTTTCCTTTTATACTAAATTTGAATTATCAATAAACACAGGTACTTAATTATGAAAAATAGAGGTTTACCAAAAGATTTTTTGTGGGGTGGTGCTGTTGCTGCTCATCAATTAGAAGGTGCTTGGCAAGTTGGTGGAAAAGGAATAAGTGTCGCTGATGTGATGACTGTTGGTTCACCAAAAAGTTATCGTAAAATTACTGAAGGTGTTATTGAAGGTGAATATTATCCTAATCATGAAGCTATCGATTTTTATCATCATTATAAAGATGATATTAAGTTATTTGCTGAAATGGGTTTTAAATGTTTTCGTACTTCTATTGCTTGGACTCGTATCTTTCCAAAAGGTGATGAACTTGCACCAAATGAAGATGGGTTAAAATTTTATGATGATCTTTTTGATGAATGCTTAAAATACAATATTGAGCCAGTTGTTACACTTTCTCATTTTGAATTACCTTATTACCTTGTTACTGAGTATGGTGGATTCCGTAATCGTAAATTAATTGATTTTTTTGTCCGTTTTGCTGAGGTATGTTTTGATCGCTATAAGAATAAAGTCAAATATTGGATGACTTTTAACGAAATCAATAATCAAGCTAACTTTAATGAAGATTTTGCACCGTTTACTAATTCAGGTATTTTCTATAAACAAAGCGACGATCGCGAGCAGATTATGTATCAAGCTGCACATTATGAATTAGTTGCTAGTGCTAAAGCGGTACAAATTGGTCATGCTATTAATCCTGATTTTAAAATAGGCTGTATGTTGGCGATGATCCCTATCTATCCAGAGACTTGTAAACCAGGTGATATTCTAATGGCACAAAAGGCTATGGAGCGTAAATATTTTTTTGGTGATGTTCATGTCCATGGAGAGTATCCAAACCATATTAAAAATTATTGGCAACGTAAAGATTTTAAACTTGATATCACCAATCAAGATCTTGAGATCTTGAAAAATGGAACAGTTGATTACATTGGCTTTAGTTATTACATGTCTAATGCAATTAGGAAGAAAGAAGATAATGAAAGCTATGAATATAACGAAAAAACCGATCTGATCGGCAATCAATATGTTAAAAAATCAGATTGGGGTTGGCAAATCGATCCTGAGGGACTTCGTTATACACTTAATTGGTTAACTGATATGTATCGTTTACCGCTTTTCATAGTTGAAAATGGTTTTGGCGCCTACGATAAAGTCGAAGCTGATGGTAGCGTGCACGATGCTTACCGTATTGATTATCTGCGTGAACATATTAAACAAATGAAACTTGCTGTTGAAGAAGATGGGGTTGATTTGATGGGATACACTCCTTGGGGATGTATTGATCTTGTTTCAGCAGGGACAGGTGAAATGGAAAAACGTTATGGATTTATCTATGTTGATAAAGATAACGAAGGTAACGGTTCACTAAAACGTAGTCGCAAATCCTCGTTCACATGGTTTAAAAAAGTCATTGAGTCTAATGGCGAAGTCTTATAAAGCATAACTATTTCTAGGGGAATTTATGAAAAAAGCATTAATCATTTGTGCGGCAGGTATGTCATCATCATTAATGGCTAAAAAAGTAACAGAATATTTTGCTAGCAAAGATAAAACAATTTTGGTTGATGCAGTCTCGGCAACCGAAGGCGGAAATATGATTCAAAATAGTGATTTTTCACTCTTTTTAATTAGCCCGCAAACTATGATGATGCTTGATAAATTTAAAAAACTGGGGGAAGAAGTCGGTAAGCCTGTTGTGAGTATTCCTTTTCAGGCTTATATACCCGTTCAATCAGGCATTGAACAATTGGCTAAGTTAGTAGAGGAGAATATAAACTAATTTAAATCAATATATATCGGCTTTAGCGATATGATTTGGCGTTGTGAATAGATTATTAAAATAGCAGCGCCTTACTATCTTACGTTGGTGTGTGGTGTACTTATGTTATGTAATAGTTAAAAGTATTCACTATATTATTAATAATATGGTTTTAGTTGACACAGGTATGGATGATAGTGATTAAAAATAAACAGCGTGACCTTATTAGTTTATTAGTTCGTTCTAAAGATATATTCAAAAGTAGTGCATTACTAGCAAATGAGTTAGCATTATCAGATCGTACTGTTCGCACTTATCTTAATGATTTGAAATCGTTAATTGAAAGTCACGGTGGATCTATTATTAGTAAACAAGGTTATGGTTACAAATTACAAATTAAAGATAGAACAGCTTTCAATTTATTTTTAATTGAGCATCATTTATTAGATCGCAATGTAGAACAAGCAAATTGTCGAGAAGTATGTCAGAGAAAACACCATATTCTTAATTTATTATTATTAGAAAGCCAAAAAATCGATATAGAAGCATTAGCTGAACAATTATTTATTAGTTCTTCTCAACTAAATAAAGATATTTTAGAAATCAAACACCAACTCCAACCTTATGGGCTTACTATTAAAAAAAGTCAATCTCTGTTTTATATTGAAGGTGAGGAAAAAGCAAAACGACATTTTATTTTGAGCTATTTTTTTCATGAAGAATCGATTAATTTTCTGCAGCATCTAACTTATTTAAACAAGTTCAATGATGTAATTGGCTTAGATACGTTAACCATTATTATTTTAGATGAGTGTCGTGAGGCAAAAATAAAATTATCTGATGTAATGATACAAAACATCGTCTTGCATTTATCATTAAGTATCAAACGGTTACAGTTAGGGCTTTCTATTCAAAATCTTGATATGCCACAATCTACTAAAAAGAAATTGGAATATCAAGTCGCTAAAAAAATCATCAATAGAGTAGAAAAAGTGATTGGTTTTTGTTTTCCCAAAGAAGAACAAATGTATTTAACATTGCATTTGATTAGTAAATCAAATTTTATTCAGAATGATTTTAACTCCGAGCTGTATTTATCTTTGACTAATTTATTATTTAGAATACAGCAAGAAACTGGATATTTATTTTTAAACGATGAGCAATTGAAAAATGGAATTATTCAGCACCTAAAACCGATGATTGTCCGTTTAGAACAGCATATAAAATTGAAAAACCCATTGCTTGATGAAATTAAAACAAACTCTCCAGAATTGTTTGAGTTAGTTAAAAAATACCTTAACCAGCTTCCTGAACTTAAAAAATTTACGATTCCTGATGATGAATGGGGTTATTTGACTTTGCACTTTTTAGCTTCGATAGAAAAGTTAAAAAATGAACAAAAGGCTAAAGTGTTAATTATTTGTGCAACTGGGCAGGGTAGTGCTCAACTACTAAAAAATCGCGTTGAATGCGAGTTTAATGAAAGAATCAAAATCGTTGCAACGCAAGGCTATTATGAAATTGAACCCAAAGTATTGGATAAGGTTGATTTTATTATCTCGTCAGTTGATCTATCATCAAAAGTATTTAAAGTCCCTGTTTTTCACGTCTCTGTATTTTTTACAGAAGATGATATACAAAAAATTCGTCGTCATTTATCGTCACCAATTATGCTTATCTCGGCACATACAGAGCCAATATCAACATTTGCATCATCAAATACTTTAGATCATCTTAGTAATGTTGAACAAATGGTAGATGAATTATCCGCTGATTATTTCTACCAATGCAGTGGTACCCAAAGTAAAGCACAAGTTTTAGATGGTTTGCTTGATCTTTTAGTACTAAATGAAGATAACAATTATAAACAAAAGATGATAGAGCAAATGGAGAATCGTAACATATTAGGTGATATTTTCTTTAGCCCAACTATCGTAGTGCCACATCCGGCAATGCCTGTGGGAAAATTGTCTAAAATTGGTATTGCAATTATTCCTGATGGATTATTTTGGGATCACAATTATCCAAAAATTCACTTTATCTTTATGATTTCACCATCTATTTATCAAAACCCGACTTTATCAATGATGACAAAAGCTATTGTCAAATTGATTGACGATTTAGAAATGCAAACAAAACTGTTAAAAACACAAAACTTTAACCAATTTAAACGACTTTTTATCCAACTTATTGAAAAAGAGGTATAGCAATGAATAAAGACATGAGCTCAGAGGATATTCAACTTATTGCTTTTAATATTATTTTGTATAGTGGTAATGCTAAAACTAAAATCCACGAGGCTTTTAAGACGATGAGACAAGCTGATTTTATTGGCGCAAATCAGCTTCTTGAAGAAGCGAATAAAGAAATCTTACAAGCACACCATTCCCAAACAGAACTACTGCAAAATTATGCCAATGGTACCAAAATCACAATGGAAATTATTATGGTACATGCACAAGATCACTTAATGACAACCATGAGCTTTCGAGAAATGGCAATTGAAATGTTACATCTATATGAAAAACATCATGAGTTAGAAATAAAACTAAAAAGCTAAATAAGGAGTGGCATAATGACAGAAAATCTAACAATGCATAAAAAAATCAGCCTAACTAACCTTAAGTTTAATCGATTTTTAGTGATTCGCTATACCACTGCATTTTTTTTATTTTTGAATCTTTATTGGGCAACCTTTCTAATAGGTTCATTGTCAATAGTCGCTATTTTACCGCTTACTCTTTTTGTTTTGGGCATACTTACCACATGGGAACAAATTAAGCTTTATCGTAATCATTGCAACAAATTGCCTTATGCAAGATTATTTTATCGTACTTTAGCGATAGTCTTTACGGCACTCATTATTACTCTCTATACCCCTTTGTATCAAATTTTCTATCCATTTTTAAAACAGACGCAAGATACATTACATGTATTGGCGATATTACAGGTATTGAGTTTAATTATTACGTTTTTAATGCTTAAAAAGCTAAATAATATTCAACATAATCGGGATCAGCATTTTAAAAGAATCCAAGCTTACGAAAAATTTATTAATTAAAAGAGGACAATAAAATGAATACGGGATTTGTTATTTTGCAGAAATATCTGATGACGCCCATGGCTAAAATATCGCAATTTAAAATTGTTCGAGCAGTAATGGCTGCGGGGATGGCGTCTGTACCTTTTTCTATTGTAGGTTCAATGTTTTTAGTATTTAACACATTGCCAATGACATTTACGGGATTAGAAGTTTTTTTTGAAAATACTTTTTTTAGAGTGAGTGATCTTTATATGATTGCTAACACAGCGACAATCGGTATTTTGGCTCTTTATTTTAACTTTGTTGTTGGTTATGAACTAACTAAAATCGAAGCAGAAGAAACAGGCCTTAAAGTTAATGCTCTTAATGGTGCGATGTTATCTGTTTTTGCCTTTTTCATGACTTTGCCTGAACTGATCATGCAAAATGGGGTTATTACCTTACTTAATGATCAAAATAATTTAGTCTTTAATGGGCTACGCTTACAACCATTTATCTTTCGCTTGGGTACATCAGGTATATTTATTGCAATAGTTATGGCCATTGTGGCAACTAACCTCTATTTTTTATGTGTTAGACGAAATTGGGTTGTAAAAATGCCTGAAACAGTGCCATTAGGTGTTTCGCGATCTTTTACCGCACTGATCCCAACTTTTGTAATTGCCTTTTTTGTGATCATTGTTAATGGTATTTTCATCTATTTTGGTACTGATATTTTCAATATTATAGCTGTACCGTTTGCTTTTGTAACCAATCTTACCAAAAGCTGGTTGGGTATTATGGTTATCCTATTTTTAATCCATGCGCTATGGGTGGTTGGGATCCATGGTGCCAGTATTATTGGAGCATTTATTACCCCTATTATGTTAACTAATATGACTGAAAATACAGCGGGAGCACATATTCCTTTTGCTGGTGAATTTAATAATTCACTCGTGATTTTAGGGGGATCAGGTTCTACTTTATTAATGACATTTTTTATTGCGTTTTTTGCTAAGTCTAGTCAACTAAAAATTTTAGGACGAGCATCTGCAGTACCCGCAATATTCAATATCAACGAACCAGTTATTTTTGGTATGCCGATTGTATACAATCCTTATTTAGCTCTCCCTTTTTTCTTAGCACCTATGGCTTGCGGAACATTAGGTTATTTGGCTATTAATACTGGATTTATTCATCCAATCATCGCATTAATTCCATGGCCATCCCCAATGGGATTAGGGGCATTTATTAGTACTGGCGGTGATTATAAAGCGGCTATTGTTGCCATATTCTCGGCTATTTTAGCTTTGCTAATCTATATTCCTTTTGTCAAATTATATGACAATAAATTGTATAAAGATGAGCAAGGTAAGTCAGAAAACCAAATTCAAACAGCTTAATTTTTTATATAAGGGCGTATACATTTCATTAAAGATTACGCTCTTTTTTAGCTAAAATCATAAATATCAATTATGCTTATTTTCTCTGAGATTTAAGAAATCATCCCTACTAAATTCACTACTGTTTTATACTCAAACGTAGTGTTTCCTGAAAGTTTTTAACAAAAATCAGTTTTATTTAGACGGAGAATATTTTATTCGCTAACTGTGTTAAGAAAATACATCATTGTTGACATTTTCAGTTAATTTTGTAAAAAATTTTTTACACCAAACGAAAGTATTTTTTAAAACTTCTAGATGAAATTTTATAACAAATTTTAATTATCATCGATTGCATTTCACATTTAATCATCAGTCTCTATTGAGTAAATTATAATTGCGTTAATTATTTTTTAGTTCTAGTAATCTTTGCTACTCCATTAAAATGGTAAATTAGAGTAAATATGTACTATATAACTGATCAATATTCGATCAGTATTTTTGTTTTCTATGCTATATTGATGGTTACCCTTAACTTATTGTTGCATGATCTATTAATGCGCTTTATGTATTTGGGGATTATGTGGGTACGATAAATGATACTTTAATTTGGAGGTACAAAATGTTTTCTCTTAAACGTAAATTGATAAAGTATTGCTACTTTATGGTATTTTTACTGATAAGCCAACAAGTACTAGCTGTCGAAAACGTAACACAAAAATTAACAGCTGCCGCAGTTGCTTCGCCCGATTATTATGGTGCAAAGGCAGCCGAAGAAGTGCTCGAAAAAGGTGGAAATGCAGCCGATGCTGCGGTGGCCACCGCATTTGCTCTTGCTGTTACTTATCCTGAAGCGGGTAACATTGGTGGGGGTGGTTTTATGACTCTTTGGATGGACGGTAAGCCTTATTTTATTGATTATCGTGAAGTTGCACCAAGTAAAGCTGATAAAGATATGTATCTTGATGATCATAAAAATGTGATTCCTAATTTGAGTTTATATTCTTACAAAGCATCGGGAGTGCCTGGAACTGTTGCTGGTATGTGGGCGGTTCATCAGCGTTTTGGTAAATTACCTTGGAAAGAGGTTATAGCACCAGCTATTCGATTTGCCAATGAAGGATTTGTTGTAGACAAACAACTAGTTAAACGTTATCAAGAGGCACAAGAACTTGCGCCTGCTAATGGTCACTTTAAGCAATACTTTGGTTCAATGCAAGAAGGGAAAATATTTAAACAACCTGAGCTTGGTAAAGTTTTAGATCGTATTGCCCAGCAAGGTAGCGATGGATTTTATAAAGGCGAAACGGCTAAATTAATTGCACAACAGATGGAGAAAAATGAAGGTTTAATTACTGAAAATGATTTAGCAAATTATAAGGTTAAATGGCGAGATCCTTTAATTGCTAACTGGCATGATATGCAGATTGTTACTGCTCCACCGCCAAGCTCAGGAGGTGTTGGTTTAATTCAATTATTATTAATGAAACAATATTTAGCGAATGATTTCAAAGAGGTAAAAGTAAATTCAGCGCAATATATTCACTTGTTAGCAGAAATAGAAAAACGTGTTTTTGCCGATCGAGCCGAATATATGGGAGATCCTGATTTTATCTCTGTACCTGTCACTGAATTGATTGATACTAATTATTTAGCGCAGAGAGCGAAACAAGTTAATCCAAAAGCGATTTCGATTACTGAAAAAGTTAAACCAGGTTTAGATAATAATCGTGAAAAGTTACAAACTACACATTTTTCGATTGTGGATAAATGGGGCAATGCCGCATCGAATACTTATACACTTAATGGTTGGTTTGGATCTGCTGTTGTAATAGAAGGCACTGGTATCATTCTAAATAATGAAATGGATGATTTTAGTAGTAAACCAGGTGTTGCTAATCAATTTGGTGTCGTGAGCAAAGATGCTAATGCAATAGAACCAAATAAACGTCCTTTATCTTCTATGACACCAAGTATTTTTATTAAAGATAACAAAGTTGCAATGGTCATTGGTACACCAGGTGGTTCAAGGATTTTTACTTCAATCTTTCAAGTTGTGACAAATGTTTTTGATAATCATATGTCATTAAAAGCGGCAATGGATGCTCCGCGTTATCATCATCAACTATTACCAGCGAATCTTATCTTTATTGAGCGTTTTCAAAATAAAGTGCCAGAAAAGTTAAAAGATAAACTTAAACAGATGGGTTATCATTTTAAACAGCAAGATTTTAGCGGTGATATTCAAGCCATAAAAATTACCGACAATAAACCCGAAGCCGTATCAGATATTCGAGGTCGAGGTAAATCAATTATTGTGAAATAGATAATAAAAGACCCGCCATAATGACGGGTCTTTTTGTATTTATTGTTGGATAATTATTCAGGAATAATATCAATAATAAGTTTAGCAAATGCTTCGCTGTGTACTTGGAAGAACACTTCATGTTCACCAGTAGTACGCAGTACACCATTTGGTAAGCGAACTTCGCTTTTTGATACTTGAATACCACGAGCTTTAACAGCATCAGCGATATCACGAGTACCGATTGAACCAAATAATTTGCCTTCATCACCGGCTTTAGAAGTAATAGTTACTTTACCAAGTGCATTGATTTGAGCAACACGCTCTTCAGCTGCTTTCAATGTTTCTGCAAGCTTAGCTTCTAATTCAGCACGACGAGCTTCAAAGAATTCGATATTCTTTTTAGTTGCTGATACAGCTTTACCTTGTGGAATTAAAAAGTTACGTGCGTAACCTGCTTTAACATTAACTTGATCACCTAAGCTGCCTAAATTAGCAACTTTATCGAGTAGAATAATTTGCATTATATGTTCCCTCTGTTGCTAATTACTGATGATTATCAGTATATGGTAATAATGCCAAGTAACGAGCGCGTTTGATTGCGCGAGCTAATTGACGTTGATATTTTGCGCTAGTACCAGTGATACGGCTTGGTACGATTTTACCACTTTCTGTGATATAACTTTTTAATAAAGAAACATCTTTATAATCAATTTCTTTAACGCCTTCTGCAGTAAAACGGCAGAATTTGCGACGACGGAAATAACGTGCCATTTGGCTATTCTCCTAATAGTTTAACTTGGTCAGCATGTAAAACAAGTTGGCTTGTTTGGTTACGTTTAGTATGTGTGCTTATAAAGCCACTAACTAAAACTTTGCTGCCTTTTTTTATGTAACTTAGCTCTTGTTGTCCACTAACAATCACAGGCATTATGCACCATGCTTGTCTTGTAAGTTCTGCTTCGATTTGTTTAGAAACGTGTTCTAAATAAAATTGACAATGCGAGATCCCACTTGGACTGATTTTTCGTATCGGAGTTTTTTTTACAATACCCGATAACATTAAACGATTATTCGTCGGAATCATCGTCCATGGTTACTTCGTTAAAATCTTCTTCAGAACTACGACGTTCATCTTTGGCTTTTAACATAGGTGAAGCTTCAGTTACAGCGTGTTTTGTGCGCATAATTAAACTGCGAATTACTGCATCATTGAAACGGAAGCTATCTTCAAGCTCGTTAACAGCTTCTTGAGTTGCTTCAACATTCATTAACACGTAATGTGCTTTGTGCAGTTTTTCGATAGGATAGGCTAATTGACGACGACCCCAATCTTCTAAACGATGGATTTTGCCACCATCAGTGGTTAACGTACCAGTATAACGTTCAATCATACTAGGTACTTGTTCACTCTGATCTGGGTGAACCATAAATACTATTTCGTAATGACGCATTATCGCTCCCTACGGATTAATCAGCTTTCTGTCGGGGCAACCGCAACCCATTGAAAGCAAGGAACATGAAAAATAGGCGGTTGAAATCGACGAGGCATTATATATCAAGTTATTGGGTTTGACAAATGAATATGCCAAGATTCTTTGTAAGACAGTGTCACTTTTAGTTGATAGGAAGTATCTGTTTTTATGACTGTTTTTTATGAAATTCTTTTGAAAAACGTCAAAAAAAAGCAGAAAAAACTTCAATAAAATCAATGCCTTTCCTGACCGATTTTTGTGGTTGTAAAAATGCATTGTAAAATGTAACGATTTCTATACATTTTTGTTAGTAAAATATGATATGCTTTCGTGCAATAGAATTGTTATTAGTAGATGTTTGTATAACTATATAAGTAAGATAAGAGGAAAGGTTTGATGGCTCAGGAAACTATTTTTAGTAAAATTATTCGACAAGAAATCCCCGCTGATATTGTTTTTCAGGACGATAAGGTGACAGCATTTCGTGATATTTCTCCTCAAGCGCCGACTCATGTGTTGATTATCCCAAATAAACTAATTCCAACCGTTAATGATATTAAGGAAGAAGATGAAACCATTATTGGGCATATGATGGTTGTTGCTGCCAAAATTGCAAAACAAGAAGGTATTGATGAAAGTGGATATCGTTTAATCATGAATTGTAATAAAGATGCAGGGCAAGAAGTTTTTCATCTTCATATGCATTTATTAGGCGGTAAAAATTTAGGTAGATTAATAGGTTAATCATGATATGAAACAGATCAAGCGCATATTTGTTACAAGTTCACTGGTTTTTGCTTTAACGGGGTGTCACCTTATTAGTAATACCCAAAAAGTTGAGGTGAAACCACCTGTAGATGTTACTCAGCCTGATGATACTGGTATGATTGAAATGCCTCCTGAAATTGCTAAACAGACTGATTGGAATTCGGTATTATCACCATTTATCAGTAAATTAGTGAGTTCGTCATCTTTAGACTCAGATAATAAGTTGATTTTAATTAGCGATATCCAAAACCGTAGTGGTGATTATTTTGCCAATAATAAAATTGCTGATGCATTGCATCAATTAATGCACAAACAAAATACATTCACTGTAGTTGATCAACAAGCGATAATCCAAGCTAAACAATCACTGGGTATTTCGGCTGATGATAAGCTTGTGTCACGAGGTAAGATGATTGGTTTAGCTAAGTCGATGAATGCAAATTATGTCCTTTTTACAACAATTTATAAAGTGCCAAGCGAAAGTACTGATGCCGATTTAGCTATGGAATTACTTTCAACGAAAAGTGGCGAAATATTAATTAGAGTTGCGTCGAAAGATTTTCCAAAACCGTCTGATAGCAATAGTAATGCACAATCAAAACAAATTGGAGATAATCAATAATGGGGCCGTTGTTGATTGATGTTGATGGTTTAGCATTAACTGAAGAAGATAAAAAACTGTTGCAAAATCCGTTGATTGCAGGGGTGATTTTATTTAGTCGTAATTATCAAGATCAAGCTCAATTGATGGCATTGATAAAACAGATTCGATCTGCCTCTTCACAGCGTTTATTAATTTCGGTCGATCATGAAGGTGGGCGAGTTCAGCGATTTAGAGAGGGGTTTACGGCAATTCCTCCTGCGCAATCGTTTGCGGCACTTAATAACCTTGAGCAAGCAAAGTCTTTGGCTTTTGATGCCGGTTGGGTTCTTGCTATGGAACTTATTGCTTTTGATATCGATCTTAGCTATGCGCCCGTTTTAGATTTAGGTCACGATTGTCTTGCTATCGGTACACGTTCTTTTCATCAAGATGTCGATATTGCTTATCAAGTTGCTTCCGCTATGATTGATGGTATGCATGCTGCAGGTATGAAAACTACAGGTAAGCATTTTCCTGGGCATGGTCATGTGATTGCTGATTCACATAAAGAAACGCCTGTAGATCATCGCGAAAAGTCGCTTATTGAACTTGATATGCAAATTTTTGCCAAATTGATTGCGGATAAAAAACTTGATGCAATCATGCCTGCTCATGTTATCTATCCTGCTTTTAATAATAAACCTGCTAGCGGTTCGCCATATTGGCTTAAAACAGTGCTTCGTGAGCAATTACATTTTGATGGTGTAATCTTTTCTGATGATTTATCAATGGAAGGTGCTTCAGTAATGGGGAATCATGCTGAGCGAGCCCAAGCTGCGTTAGCTGCTGGTTGTGATCTGCTTTTGGCTTGTAATAATAGGCAAGGGACATTAGCTATTTTAGACCAATTAGCAGCATTAGATAAGATTCATTCCTTAACATCAGATAAAGCAAAATGTTTATTAACCAATACAAAAATCACCTATGTAGAATTAACAAAAAGTTCTGAGTGGCAACATCGTCGTGATAATTTATTAAAACTTAATGAAAAGTGGACAGAGTATGCAAGCAGCAATCATTGAAATGGATAATGACCAACTTCTGGTTGCCTATAATCATGTAGCTAGAGCACTATTTGCTCAAAACGATTTAGTATTAAATCAACCCTTTAATTATAAAAAGGTCTTCAATCTTGATAATACAATAAATATAGATGGACAAGATGATACGATTATTGTGTTAAATTCTCAGCACGTTTTATTGCAAAAAGTGATGGAATCATCTAAAACAATATTTATTTTACAACCAATTGAGTATTTAAAAAAAAGGTTATCAAAAATAAAGGTTGTTGGTTCTCAAGCTTTTGATATTTTTGCCAGCCAAAGTTTAGTCATGCAAAAACTTATCGCTCAAGCTAAAGCATTCTCAATGCAAAGAGAACCATTGCTTATCTCTGGCGAAACTGGTACAGGTAAAGATTTACTTGCTAATGCTTGTCATCAATACAGTTCACGTGGCGATCAGGCTTTTCTAGCATTAAATTGTGCAGCTATGCCTGATGAGGTTGTTGAAAGTGAATTATACGGGCATGCAGCTGGTGCTTATCCTGGCGCTATTGAAGGTAAAAAAGGCTTTTTTGAACAAGCCAACGGTGGCTCAGTATTGCTTGATGGCATTGATGAAATGTCGTTTCAAATGCAAACTAAATTATTACGTTTTATCAATGATGGCTATTTCCGCCGTGTGGGTGATGATGATGAAGTTTATGTCGATGTTAGAATTATTTGTGCAACAAAGGTCGATTTAGCTGATTTGGTTGAACAAGGTAAATTTAGAAAAGATCTTTATTACCGACTTAACGTACTATCGCTTAATTTACCTTCTTTACAACAGCGTAAAGACGATATTCAATCACTTACGCATATTTTTGTAAATGAATATGCCAATAAACAAGGTATCATACCACCAACAATTGATGATAATGTTATTGATAATTTTACCCGTTACTCATGGCCAGGTAATGTAAGGCAACTTAAAAACATACTTTATTCGGCATTAGCGCAATTGACTTCGCCTAGGTTAACGGTCAAAGACATTGTGTTACCGACTCCAATCACATCGCAACTATCGTGGGTCAACAATATTGAAAATAAAACTCTTGATGAAATAACCAAACAGTTTGAAAAAGAGATCTTATTAAAATTATATGATCAATACCCAAGCTCAAGAAAGCTGGCCAAAAGATTAGGTGTGTCGCATACGGCGATTGCAAATAAGTTGAGAGATTATGGGATAGGGCGGTAAGTTTGTTTTATAGCACTAAAAGAGTTTTAGTAACAGGAGGAGCTGGATTTATTGGTTCTGCTGTCATTCGATATATTATCGAACATACTCAAGATCATGTCATTAATATTGATAAATTAACCTATGCGGCAAATTTGAACTCGCTAGCAATGGCTTCTAGCAGTGAAAGATATATTTTTGAACAAGTTGATATTTGTAATCGACAAGCATTGGATCGTGTATTTCAACAATATCACCCCGATGCAGTGATTCATTTAGCGGCTGAAAGCCATGTAGATAGTTCAATAACCAGTCCTATTGCTTTTATTGAAAGTAATATTATAGGAACTTTTACACTTTTAGAAGCTTCTCGAAATTATTGGAATAATTTGTCTGATGAGAATAAAGACAAATTTCGTTTTATCCATGTATCAACTGATGAAGTTTATGGGGATCTAGGTAGTACGAAATCATTCTTTACTGAGGTAACACCGTATTCACCAAGTAGCCCTTATTCCGCTTCTAAAGCGTCAAGTGATCATTTAGTTAAAGCATGGTATCGCACGTATGGTTTACCAACTATTATAACACATAGTACCAATAATTATGGACCTTACCAGCATACTGAAAAACTGATCCCATCTGTAATTTTTAAGGCACTGGCAGGCAAGCCCATATCCATTTATGGCAATGGCTTACAAATACGTGATTGGATATATGTAGAAGATAATGTCAAAGCTATATATTCTGTCTTAAAGAAAGGTAAAATTGGCGAGACTTATAATATTGGTGCAAATAGCGAATATACGAACTTAGATACAGTACAAATTATTTGCTCAATGATGGATGAACTTATTCCAAAACACCCAAATGGAATCAAACGATATCAAGATTTAATTCAATTTATATCTGATAGACCTGGCCATGATTATCGATATGCTATCGATTCATCGAAAATTCAAAAACAGTTAAACTGGAAGCCACAAGAAAAGTTTGAAAGTGGATTGCGAAAAACTATTGAATGGTATTTAAATAATACAGGAGTGATAGGATAAATTTATGTTACCTAGTATTTCAATTGTAGTGCCTGTTTATAATGTGGAAAAGTATTTGCGGCAATGTTTAGACAGTATTATAAATCAGTCATTAACCAACATAGAAATAATTTGTGTAAATGACGGTTCTACTGATAATTCACTTGCAATTTTACAAGAATATGCAGATAAAGATTCGAGAGTTCGTATCATTGATAAGTTAAATAGCGGTTATGGTCATTCAATGAATGTTGGTATTCAACAATGCATTGGTGAATATATAGGCATTGTTGAATCTGATGATTTTGCTGAGCCCAATATGTTTGAATTGTTATACAAAGTAGCTGTCGAGAATGATTTAGATATTGCAAGATGTCACTTTTTTACATTTATGCAAAAAGATAGCTCAATTAAAAAGATTGATTCATATCAAATGGAAAGTCACGTCTTAATTAATCCGCAAAATGATTCATCTCCATTTTTACAATGGCCGTCTGTGTGGGCTAATATTTATAAACGAACATTTATTCAAAAAAATAAACTGAAATTTTTAGAAACACCTGGTGCATCATATCAGGATACAGCATTTAGCTTTAAAGTTTATGCTTGTGCAACAAGAATGATGCTTATTGATACTCCATTAATTTATTATCGAATACATGACCAATCGTCAATAAAGAGTAAAGATAAGGTATTTTGTATTTGCGATGAATTTAATGAAATAATGACTTTTTGCAAAGATAGACGGTTATATGAAAAACTAAAATTCTTAATTTGTCATCTTCAATACAAAAGTTATAAATGGAATTATAATCGATTAGAAATGCCTTACCGTTATCAATTTCTTTTACATATGTCTAAAGAAATTATTGAAAATAAAAAAGTTTATTGCAAAAGAAATCCTTTTTTTACTTTTAAAGACATTAAAAAAATTTTGATTATTAGATTTTTACCGTTATTGTATAAATATAGGGGTAAGCTATAGTTTTAATATAATTTTTAGATTTCTATAAAATTATGAATACTAATAATTTAATTGACACTATAAATTGTTTTTGTATTTTATTGCTACTTGTAGGATTTGCTAGCGTTATTTACAATAATTTGAGAAACTACTGCAGTAAATATACATAAAAAAACAAAACTAACGCTTTATCACAGACAAGAGATATGGTGCTTATATCATAAAGAAAAATAATGGTTACTGATTTGGCTAAACGTTTTATGGTCATTCGTTAGGCGATTTATAACTTACTAAAGAAAGCCCGATTGAAGCTTTTTGTTACTTTAAACAGTAAAAATGAACGTTATAAAACTATCAGTTATGGAATTAAACGTCTGGTTAAAGTCGAAAAATCTATTGAAGATAAATTAAGACGGCAAGCTAAACGCTATGACAAAACCTATCCAGGTGAAATGCCACACGTTGATACCAAACATTTGTCTTTACTTAAAAACGAAACGATGATAAATCCCAATTTCGCTCGGCACAGTTTTTACAAAACGATGTGTTAGCCCAGTGTCCTTATATCATCACTACATGTATTTATTCCGATAATGGACGTGAATATCAAGGCACAAGTGAACATCTATTTGTTAAAACGTGTCATAACAATCGTATTAATCAAAAATTTACCAAACCCGACTGCCCACAAACGATTGGGAAAGCCGAAAGAGTGATAGGAACTTTAAATTGAGATGTGGCATAATCAGCAAATATTTAGCGATTCAGAAGATAGAAAACAAAAACTTAAATGCTTTATTAATTTTTATAATACCGTTAAATCGCATAAAGCGATTCTTGGAAAAACGCCTTATGAGTTTTTAGAGGATTATTTTAACCATGAAGTGTAAACAACTCGGCGTTTTCTTACATATAAAAGAATAATATCCTATTATTTATTAAGGAATAGTTATGGGATTTAGAAATTGGTTTTTTTCCAAAATTTATACTGATAATAAAAAAGTTAAACATCAAGTTTTAGATATAAATTGTAAATTAGATGAATTAAATCAAAAAATATCTTCGATTACTGAATATTTTCATTATTTAGAAAAAGATGAAAAGAATAATGAATTGTTACAAAGAATAGTTTTTCTAGAAGAAAAATTAGAACTAATGCATAGGTTAATTGAGAAAAATACTAATTTGAATATCGATATTCGTAATTTGAACCAAACAGTTAATCTTATTTCGACGAATAGATCAATTAATAAAAAACAAAAGATTTCATGTTTGTTTTTAGTACATAATATTGAGTCATGGGATAGTATTTTTTCTATTTATCAAGAGATGCTTAAACGTAACCAATTTAATGTCATTGTTGCATCAATAAATCGGCGATATCCGGGAAGTCAAGCATTTAAAGATGAAGAATATGTGCATAATATTTTATTACAATTAGGTGTACCTCATTTGAGGTTCAATAATGATAACTCATATGACGATTTAAATATTATTAAAACATTGGCTCCTCATGTGATTTTTAGACAATCACAATGGGATTATGATATCCCCCCTGCTTTTAGCACAGATAATTTAAGATTCACTAAACTATGTTTAGTCCCATATGAAATTATGAATTTTGTTCAATTGGGATTTAATCATTTATCTAGTCATTATCATAGTTCTTGTTGGAAGCTTTTTGTCGCAAATCAGCAAACTAAAATAGAGCAGGAACAACATGATAAACTCAATGGACTTAATGTTTTTGTAACAGGTCATCCTAAAGTAAAAGCATTAAAAAACGCCAAACCAAAATGGCCGATTGTTTCAAATTCTAAAAGTAAAAAATTTAGAATATTGTGGGCTTCTCATCATAGTACGGATAAAAATTGGAGTAATTTTAGCGTTTTTTTAAATATATATAATGATATGTTAAATTGGGCAAAAGAAGATGACTCAATCGAATTCGTATTTAGCCCCCATCCAGCATTAGTGACAGTTTTGGAGGCAATAACAGACGAAACTCTTAAACGTAGCGTGCAAGAATTTTTTGTAGAATGGAATAAGCTAGATAATACTTATTTTTACAGAGAAGGTCCTTATGGTCAGCTGTTTCAAGCTTCCGATATTTTAATTATGGATGGTATAAGTTGGCTATTAGAATATCAATTGATGAAAAAACCATTAATTTTTATTGAGCGTGAAGATCATTCTGCATTTACGGTGAATGGTGAGCTAATTGCAAATGGAACAAATAGAGTGTCTACATTTGAACAGGCGAAAGCGTTAGCATATCGATTTAAAAATGGCGAGCCAGATCCAAATCGAAAGAATCAAGATATTGTTGTTGAACAGTTATTGTCAATCGATAATGCAGCAGAAAATATTGTTGATTCTATAATAGATGGTTTAGAGAAAGAATAACCGTTATATTAAAAAATTAACTAAATGCATTAAAAATACTTGTTGATATTATCAGTATTTTTGATGTTTAAATAAATTCATATAAAAATGTTTGTGATTATACATAGTAAACTATTTAGTTAGATGATAGTAAAATTAATTATGAAGTTTTGTATATAAATAATACAATATATTATTATATAATGGATATACTATCTTTTGTGAAATTCTTGTAAAGAAGTTATAATATTATTTTCCAACCTAATTTAACCCATTAAAAAATGACTTTAAAAAACTTAGTATGTATTCAAAATATTCTTATTCCAAATAAAACTTTCGGTGCGAACCCGTCAAAATATTTACACTCACATTTAATTAGTTATTCTGGTGATGAAATTGTGATTTTTGAAGGAGGAGTAGCATCTTTTGACTCTTACTATAATGCTTTATCCTTACCTGTTTGGAAAGAACAGTGTGATTTGAATAGTATAGATTTTTGTGTAAGAGGAAAAGGAAAAGCTGTTATTAAGCTGTTTATAGCAAGTATGAGTACTGATTACGAGCTAGCTAATCAAACAGTAGAGTTAAATGAATCTTTACAATCTATTTTTGAATATGACTTATCGAAGATAGAGCATACAGGTTTACTTTACGTTACCATTTCACCTATGGATGATAAAGTCGTTTTTAAAGGTGGTGGATGGTATACGCGTGAACAACCTAAACGAGATGTAGTTCTTGGTATTAGTATTACCCATTTTAATCGTAAAAATTATGTATTACCAGCCATTGAAAGAGTGAAAAAAAATATATTAGACAATCCTAAATATACAAATAAAATTCTTTTTACTGTTGTTGATAATTCTAAAAATATTACTAAAGAAGAAGCTAATGGAGTTAATGTAATTCCTAATGAAAACACTGGCGGATCTGGTGGTTTTATGCGCGGATTACTTCATTATGAAAATGATACTAATGCTACACATGTTTTATTTATGGACGATGATGCTTCTTGTGAAACAGAAAGTATAACTAGAGCTTATTGGATTTTATCTTATGCAATAAACAGTGATACAGCTGTTTGTGGGTCATTATTTATTGATGATCGACCCGATTTTTTAATTGAGAAAGGAGCTTCTTTTGACACATATGGTCGTCCAAATAGCCATAACTATAATATGGCCGCAAGGGATAGCTTACTTGCGGCAGAGTTAGCTCATCAGCCTAAAATAACTTATGGAGCATGGTGGTTTTTTGCTTTCCCTATTGAAAATATTAAAAATTATACATTTCCTTTTTTTGTGAGAGGCGATGATATATTTTTTAGTTTATCTAATAAATTTAATTATATTGCGCCAATAGGTATTGCTTGTTATGGAGAAAGCTTTTCAGCTAAAACCTCACCATTGACTATATATTTAGATACTAGAAATAATATTGTTAATTCTCTTTATTTGCAGCGTCCAGTGAGAAAAATAGTAAAAACTTATAAAAGGTTATATTTAGCTGCACTTTATTCACATAAATATGAAACTGTCGCAGCTATTAGATTGGCTTTTAACCAAATCTATGGTGATATTGATTTTTGGTTTAAAAATTATGATTTAAGTGATATAAGAAAATTTTTTAGTGAATCCATAAAAGTAGAAAAATTTACGAATGTTGATATTGATTCATTAAAACCTGTTTATGTTTATAAACCTATAAAAAAAATTATTAGAAAAATATCATTTAACGGTTTGTTATTTCCAATGAGAAGTAAAATTGCATATCAAGAGTTTGGTTTTTGTGCTAATTATGATCACATTTTTAGATTCAAAAATATTCTTTATTATAAACCAAATAGTAAAACAGGTTTTATCGTAAAAGTTTCACGTATTAAGTTTTTTAAATTACTATTTTGTCTTTATATTGATATATTTAAAATGAAATGGAATTATAAAGCTAATTTGGCAAAGTATAAAAATAACTTCGGAAAACTTACGTCTAGAGATTTCTGGGTTAAAATCTTAAAAATATAAATGTACTTTTAAATTAAACTTATTACTAAAAATATACCTGCCATTTAGAATAGCAGGTATATTATCAATTTAATACAATGTATTAACAAAATCTAAAGCTTTTTCAATTACATTATGCATATCGTAATATTTATATTCAGCTAATCTACCGCCAAAATAAATTTGCTTTTCTTTATCTGCAAGATCTTTATACTTCTTAAATAATGTAGCATTTTTATCATCATTGATTGGATAATATGCTTCATCGCCAATCTTCCAATCGCGAGGATATTCTTTAGTTATAATGGTGTGATCTGTTTCAACGTAGTCAAAATGCTTGTGTTCAATAATACGAGTATAAGGAATTTCGTATTCAGTATAATTAATTACTGCATTTCCTTGATAATTTGCTTCATTAATTGTTTCATTTTCAAAACGTAAAGATCTATATTCTAAAGCACCATATTGATAATCATAAAATTTATCGATTGGGCCGGTATAAATAATTTTATTTGCTAGTTCAAGATTATCTTGTTTATTTTCAAAAAAATCAGTATTTAATTTTACATCAATATCTTTAAGCATTTTTTCAATAATTTGTGTATACCCACCTATTGGGATACCTTGATATTTATCATTGAAATAATTGTTATCAAAGGTAAATCGAACAGGCAACCTATTAATTATAAATGGAGGAAGTTCAGTTGCTTTTCTTCCCCATTGTTTTTCTGTATACCCTTTGATTAATATTTCATAAATATCCTTTCCAATTAACGATATTGCTTGTTCTTCAAGATTTCTTGGATTTTCAATATGATATAACTTTTTTTGTTCTTCAATTTTTGCTTGTGCTTCTTTAGGCGTTTTTACTCCCCATAATTGATAAAAGGTATTCATATTGAATGGTAAATTGAATAGTTTATCTTTATAATTTGCAATAGGAGAATTAGTAAAACGGTTAAATTCTGCAAAACTATTAATATAATCCCATACTGTTTTATTATTAGTATGAAAAATATGGGCGCCATACTTATGAACTTGAATACCTCCGTTATCTTCGGTATATATATTTCCAGCTAAGTGATCCCGTTTCTCTATTAGAAGTATTTTATTTCCTCTTTTTTTTAATTCATGAGCACATATAGAACCAAATAAGCCACTGCCAACAATCAAATAATCATATTTCATAATTTTCCCATTTTTGGTAAAAAAACTTTACAAACAAATAGTACATTTTTAATATAAAAATGCAAATGTTTAATAGCTTAAGTTTCCATAAAGAATATATTATTTAATATTTTTTTAAATAATTTTATGTGATTTTTTAATAATATGTATTTTAAAAGGCTAAATTTTGCTTATTTTGGTTGGGTCGATATTATTTTGAATGAGAATTTTAATGAACATGCACACGCCACTAATTTCAATTATTATACCAGTGTATAATTCTAGTTTGTTTATATTAGATACATTAGCCTCTTTACATGCACAGTCTTATAAAAATTTTGAAATTATTATTATCAATGATGGTTCTACTGATAATTCAATCGATATAATAAAAAAATATCAAAGAAAAAATAATAATATCATTTTATATAATCAAGAGAATAAAGGAGTATCAGTAGCAAGAAATAAAGGTATCGAATTATCTAATGGTGAGTTTTTAACATTTCTTGATAGTGATGATACATATTCTCCTAATTTTTTGGAAAAGATGCTATGTAAACAATGTGAAGAAAATGCTGATTTAGTTTATTGTGGATATAATAGAGTTAGTTCTTCAGGTAGAGTTACAATTGTACCGTGTCTATTTAAGGAAGGAAGTATTTTAGACTCCTATTTACAAAGAAATGGATATTTCCATTTTTCTGGTATGTTGATCCGTAAAACCATCTTAATTGATAATTATATTTATTTTGAGGAAGGGCGAGTTATTTCTGAGGATCTTTTATTCACAGTTAAACTTCTTAATAAATCAGATTGTTACTGTGTTAAAGAACATTTGTTCAATTATGTTCAACGTTCAGACTCTGTTATGTCTTCTTACTGGTCAGAAAATAAATGGCTTGCTGATATTGAAGGGCGGAAGAAAATTCTTTCATATTTAATAGTTAAATATCATAAAAAAGATAAAGAAGAAATCTTAAAATTGGCTTCTACATGTGTTTTTCAACGAGAAATATCTTACTTAATTGATTGCCTAAAAAAAATGCATTATGAGAAAGTTAAATGTTATTTGAAGAAGAATGATTTCCATACTAGAATTGAATTTATAGGGGATTCTATGCTTAATAATAAAGATTGGAAAAAATATAAAATCTTAAAAAAGGATAATAAACTAATCTGGTTTTTTTATACTCTCTATTATAGATTCTTTCGTTTAAATATTAAAATTTTTTGAATATTCATTTTATACAGAAAATATTTAATAAAATAAAATATACTTGAGAATATTTGTTTCTGATGCAATTTATGCTTAGCACAATATCTCATTTGTGCTGTTGTGATAGGCGATAGCAGAGGTATTGAATTCAATGGCGATGCAGATTTCGTATTAAGAAAGTATTGCGAGCATTTGTAATCTTTAGCCCAACTATGCCATGGTTTAGTTGGACCAATATAATGAATTAATATTGTTTCATCTGAAATAGGCGAGTAGCAATTAACGTTTGATTTGTATTTTAATTCATAATTAATGCTTACCTGTTGATTATATTTTCTATCAATATATTTAACTTTTTCAAGTAATAATAGATTTAATACATCTTGATCAAGATGTGTGAATTTTATTGATAGGTCAGGATCAGAAAGTAACTTTAGTGCTCTACTATTTATATTAGTCTCTTGCCATTTTTTCAGATTGATTAATAAAAAACCTGCATTAAAGTAACCTGATGATAATTTATGCTCGTTGAGTCGGTTTGCGCATTTATTCCACCATATAGAATCTTTTTCAGTAACTACGTAGGCTATATTATTATCAAACTGTAATGTAAATAATTCTTGTAAAGAACCTTTACATATAATATCGGCATCCAAATAAAGTATTTTATCTATTTTATTATACAAATAATCGGCAACTATAAATCTAAAATAGGTTGCAATTGTCCAGTTTTTGGTTGTTGGTAAATTAGATAAATTGTTGTCATCCACTAAATAAATTGTAATATCGGTATTATATTTATCAGCAAGTTGTTCTAATTTTTTTTCACAATCGTCGTTAATGTAATTTGTGAATATATGGAAACTAAAATTTAAATTAGAATTAGCCACTAAAATAGACGTAATTGAAACAGCACAACCTAAAAAAAAGTTTTTATCAATGCCATATGCAATGTTTAATTTGTTGCCCTTATGACTGGAGGCAAATCCTATTCTTTTTTTTATAACCTTGTTAGCATTGAAATACATTGCCTATTTCCTGTTACATCATCCTTTAATAAAATAAATTATTTAATTATTAAGTTGAGTTTCTAAACATAGTAGAGAGTAAAGGCCTACTTTGACCCAAAATTTATTATATAGATAAAACAAAATTTTTCTAGTTGAAAAAGAATTGTAATAAAATTTTAAATTCATAGATTATGTATAGTATAATCTGTGATCTAATTAACTTTTTGTATCTGTTATGTTCAATAAATATAGCTCATTAAATACCATAAAACAATTGTGGCCGTTTATTTATCCGCATAAAAAAGCTTTAATTGTTGCTATTATTGCTCTTTTGTTCAATGCTGCAACCGATGCAACTTTAATTTCGTTAACAAAACCATTATTAGATAATGGGTTGATGGATAAAAACTATGAGTTATTAATTCTTTTTTCAATTGGTATTATTGGTTTAATTGCATTGCGTGGTTTGTCAAATTATTGTTCTACATATTGTTTATCTTGGCTGTCGGGGAAAGTCGTGACTAAATTTAGGCAATTAATTTTCGACCATCTAGTAAAAAGTCCAATTAGTTTTCTTGATAAGAACCCAATTGGAGAACTTGTTACTGTAATAACCTATAATACTCAGCTATTATCAAAAGCATCATCAGATGCGCTTATTATTTTAGTTAGAGAAATAGCCTATGCTATAGGTTTATGTATAGTGATGTTTTATGGCAATTGGAAACTTGCTTTAGTGTTAATCGTTGTTGTGCCATTAGTTATTTTTATCGCTCAATTTATTGCGAAAAAATTTCGTCATGCACTTGTTTCTATGCAAAAAGGGATAGGGACTATTACTACTGCAGCAGATGAAATGCTAAAAGGCCATAAAGAAATTTTGATTTTCAATGCTCAAAAATATGAAAAAGATAATTTTTATTCAATTAATAAAATTTTTAGAAGAAGTATTTTAAAAATTGTTTTAGTTTCTGGTTTATCAACACCTATAATTCAATTAGTAGCGACATTAGCTTTAGGATTAATTTTGTTTCTTGTTGCTAGTCAAACACTTGATATTACTCCAGGTTCTTTCACGGTTGTTTTTTCGGCTATGGTTGCTGTAATGCGTCCTTTGAGAGAGCTAACTAGTGTACATCTTGAATTGCAAAAAGGTTCAGTGGCCTGTGAGTCGCTTTTTGGTCTTTTAAATTCACCTATTGAAGAAAATAACGGAACTATTGATTTAGAAAGGGCAAAAGGCAGTATTGAATTTCATCAAGTAACATATACATATCCAACAAAAACATCACCATCTTTAAATAATATCAGTTTTAAAATTAAAGAGGGTGAAACTATTGCTTTAGTTGGTCGCTCTGGAGCAGGTAAATCAACTATAGCTAGTTTATTGCCACGATTTTATGATATTTCAATAGGTGAAATATTGATAGATTCCGTGGATATCAAAAAGTACACTCTTAAATCATTACGTAATCAAATAGGGTATGTTTCTCAGCAGGTTCATTTATTTAATGGAACGATAGCTGAAAATATAGCTTATGGAGCAAAAAATAATTATAGCCAACAAGATATTATAAATGCAGCAATACAAGCGAATGCTATGGAGTTTATTGATAAACTAGAACATGGTTTGGATACTGAAATAGGTGATAATGGTGTTTTATTATCAGGTGGACAACGTCAGCGAATTGCAATTGCTAGGGTATTATTGCGTGATAATCCAATTTTGATTTTTGATGAAGCAACATCGGCTTTAGATAATGAATCTGAACGATTAGTGCAACAAGCAATAGAACATTTACAAAAAAACCGCACTTCTATTATTATTGCGCATCGTTTATCAACAATTGAACGAGTAGATCGTATTTTAGTTATTGATGAAGGTAAAATAATTGAGGAAGGCACTCATAAAGCTTTGTTACTAAAAAATGGTCTTTATGCCAAAATGCATCAATTACAATTTAACGCTTAATTAAAAATATATTATGAAAAAAAATAATAATCAATCAATAAATAATTATATTGATCAAGACTCATCAACTTGGAAAACCTTTGCTAAATTATGGCCTTATATTGCAAAACATAAATTTATTCTTTTTTTATCAATAATATTACTTATTCTTAGCGCTTTTGCGGATACCTCACTCATAGCCTTGTTACAACCGTTGTTGGATAAAGGGTTTGTAGAAAATGATCAGCATTTTTTAATGATGGCGCCATTGTATATTTTCGGATTAGTGTTACTTCGTGGTGTTGCAAATTATGGATATGCTTTCTTATTGTCGTTAATTTCAACTAAAATTGTTCTTGAAATTCGGCAGCGTCTTTTTAATCATTTTGTTGATGCTCCTGTAAGTTATTATGATCAAAACTCTACAGGAAGATTGTTGTCTCGTATTACTTATGATACAGATCAAGTCGCCTCATCATCATCAGATGCTTTGATAACAATAGTGCGTGAATCAGCTTTTATTTGTGGTTTATTTTATACTATGTTTAGCAATAGCTGGCAGTTGTCTTTATCGTTGATTATCATTACGCCAATTGTTATTGGGTTAATTACTTTTATTTCCGTAAAATTTAGGCGATTAGCCAAAAATATGCAAAATTCAATGGGTAACGTAACCATGTCTGTTGAACAAATGCTAAAAGGTCATCGTGAAATTATCCTCTTTGGTGCCCAAGATGAAGAGTCAAGAAGCTTTGATAAAGTGAATAATAAATTTCGTCGTGATGGTATGAGGTTAGTTTCTATTTCAGCATTATCAACGCCAATTGTACAACTTATCATTTCGTTTGCTATTGCTTTTGTCTTATTAATGGCGAGTAATCCTGATTTAAGTATTACACCAGGTGAGTTTACTGTAGTTTTTTCTTCACTAGTAGCATTAATGCAACCGATAAAGAGTCTAACCAGTGTTAATGCCGAATTTCAGAAAGGAATGGCTGCTTGTCAAACTTTATTTGCTATTTTTGAACAACCAGTCGAAAGAGATAATGGCCAACTCAATATTGATCGAGTTAAAGGGAATATTGAGTTTAAGCATGTTAGTTTTACTTATGAAACTAGAAAAGAGCCAGCTTTGCAAAACATAAATTTTTCAGTAGAACCGCATAAAACGATTGCTTTAGTTGGAAGATCAGGTTCTGGAAAGACAACTATCGCAAGTTTGCTATCTCGTTTTTATGATATAAGTAGCGGCGAAATTTTAATTGATAATTATAGAATCCAAGATTTTACTTTATATAGCTTACGCAATCAAATTGGGCTAGTTTCACAAAATGTTCATTTGTTTAATGATACTGTCGCTAATAATATTGCTTATGGACGAGTTGGCGAATACTCCCAAGATCAGATAGAAGAAGCTGCTAGAAAAGCTTATGCTTATGATTTTATAAAAGGGCTCGAAAATGGATTTGATACAGTCGTTGGAGAAAGTGGAGTATTATTATCTGGTGGTCAGCGTCAACGCATTGCTATAGCAAGAGCTTTGTTAAGAGACACACCTATATTAGTGCTTGATGAGGCAACTTCGGCATTAGATACTGAGTCAGAGCAAGCAATACAAAAAGCTTTAGAAGATTTACAAAAAGGGCGTACATCAATAGTTATTGCCCATCGCCTATCAACGATTGAAAACGCAGATAAAATACTTGTTATTGATAGCGGGAAGATTGTTGAGCAGGGTAATCATGAAGAATTGTTATCGATGAATGGATTATATGCAAAATTATATCAAGGAAATTTTACAAGCTAACATAAAAGGAGTTTTACAGGCTCATATATAAATATTTTTTGCATGATAAGGTATTGAAGGGAATATGATAAACAAATTACTAGAATGTATTAGGTACTTAAATAGGCAAAGAAATTTAAAGGTAAAACCGTTTAAATTGGCTATTAAATTAGCCTGGTTAAATCGAAAAAAAAAGGTAAGAACTATATTTCATCCTGATGAGTATCATTCTGTAGCAATTCTTATGAATGATCAAGGAATTGGCGATGCGATAGTTACTTCCTATTTAATTAAGTCCCTTCGAGAAAATGGGTTTAAGGTTTATGTTATCGTAGAAAAAAGGATCGCCTTTCTTTTTGAGCATTTTATTTCAGTGGATGGTGTTTTATTCTACGATAGAAAAAAAAGTATAAAACAATTAAAAGAACAATTACAGAGCACAAGAATTGATGTTGCAATTGACCTTGTTGATAAAGGCCACAATAGTGTAAGGCGTTGTCAAATCATTCAAGCTATCAGCCCATTGCATACAATTGGCTTCAATCAAGAAAAATATAAATTGTATGATACGTCAATATCTTATCACGAGTATACGTCTCATGTTTCAACAAGAAGTCAGAAAATACTTCAATTAATGAATATTCAATCTGAACCGATACAGTATTACATTAATATTCCAACCGATAATGAGCAGTTTGTAAGAAATTTTATTAAGCCTATAATTGAATCAAACAGAAAAATAATTATTTTTAATCCTTATGGTTCAAATGAAGCTAGAAGTTTTTCTAACTCTCAGATTGATAAGATTTTATCCTTCTTATCACAATATGATGATTGCACAACAATTGTGGTGGGTGAACCTAATAAAATTTCTCATATTGAAGCTAAAAAAAATATTATTATAAACCCATTACCTTCTTTTTTTGATACAGTGGCGTTAGTTAAATATTCAACTTTAGTGATTTCTGTTGACACTTCTATAGTACACATTGCTTCAATTTATAATATAAGAATGATTTGCGTCTATAATAATAGGATTATTGATAAACAATTTATTAATAATTTTGTATGGGGACCAAATTATTCCAATGCAATACAAATATTTACTAATGATAACCTTGGTACAGGGCTTGGTGATCCAATAGCTAACCTTGATATTAGCATTATGCTTGAAAAATTGAAACCAGAGATAAAAAACTATAATTAAATAATTTATTTGATGAATAGGAATTATTTTGGCTAGTCTAAATCAAAAATTTCGACAATTAAACTGGAAACGTAATTTTATTACAAAAAAAATTAAGTATTTTATATTTATAAAATTTTTATCTTTATTTACTATATTTTTACGAAGTAAAAACAATTCATTAATTCCTTGTTCAGTTAAAAAAGTTCTTGTTATAAGAAATGATTGTATTGGCGATATGATAGTTACAACGCCATTTATTCGATATTTATCAACGGCAGGATATAAAGTATATGTGTCTTCAAGAAAAAATAGTTTAGAAATTTTAAGTAATAACCCTTATGTAACTGATTGTTTTTTATATGATGATGGAACTTTTAGTAAGTTAGTGAGATCACTTAAAATCATTAGAAAACATCAATTTGATTTGGCTATCGACGCAAGATTTCACAGACGATTAGACTTAAAACATTTGTTTTTTTGTGTTTTTGTTAAAACTTTACATCTACTCAGCTATAACAAAAGTAATATTAAATCATTCAATATTTCTTTACCTTATTATAAAACGACGGAACATGTTACAAATCAATTAAAATATTATTTAGACTATCTTGATATAAATTATGATTCATTTGGTTATGATATCTTTATTGATTCAATAAAAGATAAAGATGCTGATCTTTTTATTAATAACAATATTAAACCAAAAGAAAAATTCGTGGTAATTAATCCTTATGGAGGCTCTGATTATCGTTGTTTATCAGAACTTCAGATTTTAATGTTGTGTAATTTATTTAAAAGCTACTATCAAGAATATAGAATTGTAATAATTGGACAAGGTGGAAATTTTGATAAATTGTGTATACCAGGTACAATTAAATTTCAATCTCCCTCAATTTTAGATGTTTTTCCTTTAATAAAAAAAGCTGATTTAGTTATTAGTGTTGACACATCTATTGTGCATGTGGCTTCAGCATTTTCGACTAAGTGTATTTCAATCTACATGGAGCCGTTACTTCCTAAATCGGATAATTTAAAATCTATTTATAGTCGAGAGTTTAGTAATTATAAATATTTATTACAAGATTTATTTTTAGATAAAGCCTATATAAAAAAGCATAACCCTAATCTTGATTTACAAATAAATAAGGATATTTGGTCCCCTAACGGCATAAATAGCAAACAAATTGTTTTTTATTCTAATAGTATGAAAACAATCAATCCTGATATATTAGTAAAATCTATAAAAGAACATATTTAAATTAAGAATAGCTAATTTTTAAGTTTATGAATTAAATAAAGCAGATAATACTTAAAGCCATTTATAATTTTTCTATCTCTTATGTGGTTTTTGGCATAAATACGATAATCATTAACGCGCATTTTATGTTTATAACTTTTAAGTGGACTATTTGCCCAAGGAGTGAAGTGTTTATAGAAACTATAAATATCTTGCGCGAGCCCTTTATGTTCTTGATACCACATCTTTCTGGCACCAGTAAAGTGAATGATAAAAGGTAAAGACTCTTTATTATAAAAGAAAGTTTCTTTTTGTTTATTGTTCATCCAAGTAAATAAATAATTCCAGTTAGTATCTATAAATAGAACTTGATGCTGTAAAACTATATTTAGAGCATCTTGATCTGGATAAATTAAATGTTTTTTTTCTGCGGACAGCAATATCTTATTTGCTTTATTTTCTGTATCAAAATCCATCCAATTATTAACATTAATGTATAAAAAACCAGAGTTGAAATAACTTTGAGAGGTAAGTTCCAACCTTTTTTGGTTCTTGTTCATATTTTCTTTATCTAATGAGTCTTGTGTTACAGCACAAATGACCGAGTCTATATTTATATTTAAAATTGGTGATATGTCAGAAAAGCATAAGGTATCCGCATCCAAATAAATAAATTTATCAACTTTACCATATAATAGTCTTGGAACTGATAATCGAATATACATCGATCGGTTAATATGCTTTATTTTATTATTCGGAAGATCTGAATATTTATTTAGCTCATCTGTTGAAATCGAATAAATTGTGATTGAAGGACTTATTTTTTGTAACTTATGTTGTTCTTCTGGTACGACATCATATAAAAAGACATGGAAATGAATATTATGATCCATATTGTTAAGTATAATAGAGGTAATAGATACAGCTACATGTTCAAGATAATTTGAATCACTACAGTATGCAATATTAATCCTATTATTCATTTCTAATACTCTTTAAAACTTAACTTTGTTATTTAGTCATTATTAAATCAATATGTCAATATAAAATTTATTATTACTTCATTGTTTAATTTAACATATGTTACAATGCCTTAATCTTTTTTAACATAATCGAAAAATTGGCATAAGATGAAAGAAAATATTTTTATCAGCAAAATCAAAACACTATTTAACAATACCGTAGAATCTTTTGATACCGTACATATAGCATTTTGTTTTGATGATAACTATGCAATGCCAGCAGGTATTGCTATGTCTTCAGTAATTTTGAATAATTCAGATAAAAATCTTGTATTCCATTTATTTGCCAATAATGTATCTAGCGAGAAAATTATAAGATTTAATCAATTAAATAAAGAAAATATTACCATAATTTGTTATGAAATTAGTGATAATTTTTCAATTAATCCAGATACTTTAGTTTTACATGTTTCTGCTTCAACTTGCTTACGATTTGTTGTGCCACAGATACTAAATAAAGTAACTTCTCGAGTTTTATATTTAGATTGTGATGTACTGTGTACAAGTAACCTTAATGAATTAATTAATATTGATTTAACTGATAAATATTCTGCGGTTGTCCCTGATTTGGAAAAAACCCAAGAAAAACAGTGTGCTAGCTGTAATATTCCTTATGGTGAATACTTTAATGCTGGAATGATATATATTAATACAGATATGTGGGTGCAAAATAACCTTACTGAAAAAGCTTTTGCGATGATTAACAGTGGTAAAGTTTATAAATTTGCAGATCAAGATGTCCTAAATATTTTAATGCAAGGTAAAACAGTATTCTTACCTAGATGTTTTAATTATCTTACTGCGCTAACTGCGGGTGGAAAAGAAGATAATCTTATTGGTAATGATGTTGTGATTATTCATTATGTCACTGGTAATAAACCTTGGTATAAACTATATTTGACGCCTCTTTATCAACATTATATAGAGTCTTCTTGTTGGGCAAATGATAAATTATTGCTAGCTAATGAAAATGCCCCGTCAACCACCAGAAGATATGCTAAATTACTTGCTAGTCAGCATAAATATTTTTCTGCATTGAAGTATTATCTACTTTATTTGAAACATAAAGCGTTCAAAAGACGTTAAGGAATAATGTCGTGATTAATGTTGAAAAATTTATTAACCAAAAAAATGAATTATTATCATGTGTTTTTTTGAATAATGAACATGTATTACATATTCTTTTGTGTTTTGATGATAACTATGCTCTATCAGCAGGTGTAGATATTGTTTCAGTTATTGAAAATAATAAAAATAATCAGATTCATTTTCATATTTTTACTCACAATGTCTCGGAAGAAAATAGAAAAAAATTTGCAACAATCAACTCTGATAATGCTTCAATAACTGAATATGTTATTAATGATGAGTTTAAAATTGATCAAAAAAATACTGAACAATTCCCTATATCAGCTTGTGTTCGGTTAATAGCTCCAATAATTTTAAAAGATATAGCTGAAAGATTGCTTTATATTGATAGTGATACACTTTGCCTTAAAAAATTAAATTTTATTAATGAAGTTAATTTACATTCTGCAATTGTTGCTGCTGTTGCTGATGAACCCTATATGCAACAGTCTCAGTGTGCTAAATATAACATAACATATGGAACATATTTTAATTCTGGCGTGATGTTAATTAACATACCTCTTTGGTGTCAGGAATGCATTACTTCTAAGACATTAAAGTTATTAAATAATGGTGATAAATATCATTATCCTGATCAAGATGTATTAAATATTTCTGTAGGTGAAAGAAGAATTATATTAGAAAAAAAATATAATAAATTATTGGCGCTATCAATAAATGGTAATGAGGATTCTAATGTTCCAGATGATACTGTTTTAATTCATTACATAACTAAAAATAAACCATGGCATCAGCCTTATCGTTCAAGATTATTTGATTATTATTTGGAAAAGTCTCCATGGAGAAATAATGCTTTACCTTTATATAGCCGAAAGAAAACATCTTCAATCCGAGCTTATTCTCGATTGATGTTTAAAGAAAAGAAATATTTGCTATCAATAAAACATTATTTAATATATTTGAAAGTAAAATTTTTGACTAAATAATTATATTTATACATTTTTTGTTATTCAACATTGTTAAAATGTCAATGTTCTTATATATCTTTTTTGCTTAGTTATTGTTATATTATTAATGATTTTAAGGTTATTCATGATCCAATTCTGTTACAACAATAAATCTTTATTTAAATTATAGAGATATTGTTTTCATAACATTGTTTAATTCCAAAATTAATTTTCTAATTTTATTAATTTTTTGAATTTATTTTTTATTAGGTATATTTTAAGTGATTGATGATTTTTCTGAAAATGGTTTATTGGCTAAAGCTATTGATGGATTTGTGGCAAGAGAGCCACAACGAAACATGGCAAGTAAAGTTTCAGAGTCAATAAATAAACAACAGTCTCTTGTTGTTGAGGCTGGAACTGGAACAGGTAAAACATTCGCTTATTTAGTACCCGCTTTACGTAGTGACAAGAAAGTAATACTTTCCACGGGATCCAAGAATCTACAAGATCAACTTTTTAGTAAAGATCTGCCTATTATCAAAAAAGCATTAAATTACACTGGCAAGATATCTCTTCTTAAAGGTAGGTCGAATTATCTTTGTTTAGAACGATTGTATAATCAATATGCAGCTGCAGGAGATCTTGATAAAGATTTACGTGTTGATTTAGTTCGTGTCAAAAATTGGTCAATTAAAACCAAAGATGGAGATATTAGCAAATGTATAACTGTCACGGAAGAAAACCCAATTTGGCCAGTATTGACCAGTACAAACGAAAGCTGTCTAGGAAGTGACTGCGAACATTATAATGATTGTTATGTTGTTAAGGCTCGTAAGCGTGCTTTAAATGCGGATATTGTGGTTGTTAATCACCATCTATTTTTAGCCGATGTTGTGGTAAAAGATACAGGTTTTGGTGAGCTTATTCCTAAGGCTGATGTAATGATTTTTGACGAAGCCCATCAGTTACCAGATCTGGCTTGTCACTATTTTGGACAACAGTTAACTAGTCGTCAGCTACTAGAACTTGCAAAAGAGATAACGCTTAGCTATCGTACTGAAGTAAAAGATATGTCTCAGCTACAGCAGTGTGCAGATAAATTGCAAAAAAGTGTTCAAGATTTGCGTATTGCAATTAATCAGCAACCACCTAAAGGTAATTTGCGAGTGTTATTCAAACAGCAAGCAATAAAAAAAGAGTTATCTTATCTTTTTGATGCATTAGATTTTTGTCGTGAGGTTTTAATGTTGGCAATAGGGCGATCTACAGCATTAGATAATTGCTTTGAACGAGTAAATCAATACATCAGCTTATTAAAAAAATTAAGTGAAACATATGTAACTGGGTTTAGTTATTGGTATGAATGTACTTATAATTATTTTGTTTTTGCGATAACACCATTATCAGTGGCCGATAAATTTTCTGAACTATTAGCACAACGTAAAGGTAGTTGGATTTTTACCTCGGCAACTTTGTCTGTTGATAATAAATTAGATTATTTTACTAAGCGCCTTGGTCTTACAAATGCCGAGTCCCTTATTTTAGAAAGCCCATTTGATTATTTAAATCAAACTGTCATGTGTGTTCCGCGTTATATTCCTTCTCCTAATGAACAAGGTAATGCTGAAAAATTGGTCGATATATTATTACCAGTTATTGAAGCAAACAATGGTCGTTGTTTCTTCCTATGTACTTCTTATGCCATGATGAATGCTTTAGCAAAACAGTTTAAAGAACTCACCAAATTACCAGTATTAGTACAAGGTGAAACAAGCAAAGTAAAATTACTTGAGCAATTTATACATAGCGGAAACGCCTTATTAATTGCTACCAGTAGTTTTTGGGAAGGTATTGATGTTCGGGGCGATACCTTATCTTGTGTTATTATAGATAAATTACCATTTACATCTCCAGACGATCCTTTAATAAAAGCTCGTATGGAGGATTGCCAAATGCAAGGTGGAGATGCATTTAATGATGTGCAATTACCTGAAGCTGTTATTACCTTAAAACAAGGTGTAGGTCGATTAATTCGCCATCATAATGACCGTGGAGCAATTATTATTTGTGACAATCGCTTGGTTATGAGACCTTACGGTGCAACCTTTATTAATAGTTTACCTCCATCGCCAAGAACACGAGATGTAAATAAAGTTATTAATTTTTTATTATCTAAAACTAACTTATAAAATTAAATATTTTGGAAAAGAAATGAGTACTATCTTAGCTATTGATACCTCAACAGAAGCATGTTCGGTAGCTTTACTTTACCGTAATGAAATCACTCATGATTTCATCATATCAGCACGCGATCATACTAAGCAAATATTACCAATGGTGGATAAACTTCTTGTACTATCAGATTGTTCACTTGCTCAAGTTGATGCCATAGCCTTTGGGCAAGGGCCTGGTAGTTTTACTGGCGTTAGAATTGGCATTGGTGTTGCACAAGGTTTAGCATTAGGCATTGACAAACCAATGATAGGAGTTTCAACGTTGATGACCTTGGCTCAAGGTGTATATCGAACACAAAAAGCCACAAAAGTCATTGCTACAATTGATGCCAGAATGGGTGAAGTCTATTTAGGACAATACTCTTACAGCAATAATCAATGGCAAACAGTTATTTCAGAATGTGTTATTGCACCTGAAAAAGTAATAGAAAAAGTGGAAAATATAGGTAATGATAGTTATTGTGCTGGCACTGGTTGGCAAACTTATCCAGATATGATTAAAGGAATAAGACAGAGTGATATCTTATTACCTCACGCACAGGATCTAGTCGTTCTTGCTAAGAATAAATGGTTAAAGAATGAAGTAGTTAATGTTGAGCAAGTAGAACCAACTTATTTACGTAACGAGGTAACTTGGAAAAAACTACCAGGTCGTTAATAACAAGTAAATATTAAAAAGCCACCAAATGGTGGCTTGAATTTAATACACTCGTTTACATTATTCTTTAAATAAACCTAAATGCTCTTTTGCATAAGCTTCAAAATCAGTACAACCACCGATTGGTTTTTCATCAATAAAGATTTGAGGTACTGTTTCAACAGGTTTACCAACACTTTTAGATAGATCCTCTTTAGTAATGCCTTCTGCGTTAATATCAACATAACGATAAGAAAAATCATCACGCTCTTGAGAAAGTTTTTCAGCTAGTTCTTTAGCTCGAACACAATAAGGGCAACCTTGACGCCCAAAAATTACAGTATACATTTTCACCTCGAATAAGTTTTTTACATATAAATACTATACGTTACTTTAAATTAAAGAAAAGTTGTTAAATATAGTTGATTAAATAGATTATATCTATTAATGATGAAATTGAAAAGCTAACGTGGCTACAAGACTTTACAAAAAGTTGGGGAAAGAAGTTTATTGTAAAATAGTCTAGCATCAAAACCAGCTTAATCTTACTATCACAATTGGCTATAGTTAGTTCAGCTAATGCAATACTAAAAGCGACTTCAAGTCTGGTCATTGCTAGGAATGCCAGCAAGTGGTGGCATTATCGAGTGCAGATAAACATGGTTGTACTGTCAACGGTGTTTTTTATAGTGAGGTGAGTGGTACTATAAAATCTAGTGAAGTGAACGGATTTGATGGTAATTTAACGCTTAATGATTTTAAAGTGGTAACTTATACATCAAACAATTTAGATAGGATTGAGAATTATAATAATATAGATAATGCTGATCCACAGCATCCGTTTAAAGTTGAATCGACTTATTATTGGTGGTATGACAATAGCGGAAGACGCATAACTGATGATGATAAGAAAAAATTATAGGTTGTGACAGCGGCATTTCAATGCATTAAAACTTACCATAAAAACCAATGTATGTAGCATCAATACCTTACCAATTCTATAAACAGAGGAAAAGTTAACCACACATACAGTGGTTCGATTGGTTAAGGATTTTTATATGCTTAACAAAACTTTACAAAAAAGTAGGTGAAAAATGAAATTTTTATTCTAAAATAAAGTTGAATTATTATACATTATAGTTCCATTTTGGAATTACCAAAAATGATGTTAATTGTTTATTTTATAATAATAAATCAATAAAAATAAGTATGAGGAATAATAAAGTTATGATAAAATATGGACTTAAT